>NZ_JBIVDY010000003.1:0-1960 GCF_044747365.1 Kitasatospora sp. NPDC090091 | reverse complement strand
ACGTCCCTTTGTCCGAAGACTCCGGGCCGGCTTCACGGGCTTAGCATCAAGAGGTTCAGCGTTGGCGCTTCAAAGCGGGTACGGGAATATCAACCCGTTGTCCATCGACTACGCCTGTCGGCCTCGCCTTAGGTCCCGACTTACCCTGGGCAGATCAGCTTGACCCAGGAACCCTTGGTCAATCGGCGCAAGAGTTTCCCACTCTTGTATCGCTACTCATGCCTGCATTCTCACTCGTATACCGTCCACGACTGGTTTCCACCGCCGCTTCACCCGGCACACGACGCTCCCCTACCCATCACAGCAGGCGTTGGCCCTTCATGCTGCAATGACACGACTTCGGTGGTGTGCTTGAGCCCCGCTACATTGTCGGCGCGGAATCACTTGACCAGTGAGCTATTACGCACTCTTTCAAGGGTGGCTGCTTCTAAGCCAACCTCCTGGTTGTCTCTGCGACTCCACATCCTTTCCCACTTAGCACACGCTTAGGGACCTTAGTCGGTGTTCTGGGCTGTTTCCCTCTCGACCATGGAGCTTATCCCCCACAGTCTCACTGCCACGCTCTCACTTACCGGCATTCGGAGTTTGGCTAAGGTCAGTAACCCGGTGAGGCCCATCGCCTATCCAGTGCTCTACCTCCGGCAAGAAACACGTGACGCTGCACCTAAATGCATTTCGGGGAGAACCAGCTATCACGGAGTTTGATTGGCCTTTCACCCCTAACCACAGGTCATCCCCCAGGTTTTCAACCCTGGTGGGTTCGGTCCTCCACACGGTCTTACCCGCGCTTCAACCTGCCCATGGCTAGATCACTCCGCTTCGGGTCTTGGGCATGCAACTCAAACGCCCTATTCGGACTCGCTTTCGCTACGGCTACCCCACACGGGTTAACCTCGCTACACACCGCAAACTCGCAGGCTCATTCTTCAAAAGGCACGCAGTCACGGCCAGCAGGCAAGCCCACTGACGACGCTCCCACGGCTTGTAGGCACACGGTTTCAGGTACTATTTCACTCCGCTCCCGCGGTACTTTTCACCATTCCCTCACGGTACTATCCGCTATCGGTCACCAGGGAATATTTAGGCTTAGCGGGTGGTCCCGCCAGATTCACACGGGATTTCTCGGGCCCCGTGCTACTTGGGAGATGAGCAAGCAAGCCGTACAGATTTCGCCTACGGGGGTCTTACCCTCTACGCCGGACCTTTCGCATGTCCTTCGACTATCCATACGGTTTCTGACTCGCCCAGCCGCCGGCAGACGACTGAAGCTCATTCCCACAACCCCCAAGCGGCAACCCCTGCCGGGTCTCACACCACTTGGGTTTAGCCTCATCCGGTTTCGCTCGCCACTACTCCCGGAATCACGGTTGTTTTCTCTTCCTGCGGGTACTGAGATGTTTCACTTCCCCGCGTTCCCTCCACACTGCCTATGTGTTCAGCAGCGGGTGACAGCCCATGACGACTGCCGGGTTTCCCCATTCGGACACCCCCGGATCAAAGCTCGGTTGACAGCTCCCCGGGGCCTATCGCGGCCTCCCACGTCCTTCATCGGTTCCTGGTGCCAAGGCATCCACCGTGCGCCCTTAAAAACTTGGCCACAGATGCTCGCGTCCACTGTGCAGTTCTCAAACAACGACCAGTCACCCACCCTCAGCAGCCCAAACGGACCACCTCAAGTAGGACCGGCACTGAGACAACAGCCATACGGCCGTTCCCTCAGGACCCAACAACGTGCCCGACACACCCGATCAGCAAACCCGTGTTCCACGCCGAAGCAGTACTAACGAATGCCAACCCAGTGTGCCGAATAGTCAACGTTCCACCCATGAGCGAGCACTCCGGGACGTTCGCCCGAAGCTGCTATGTGCTCCTTAGAAAGGAGGTGATCCAGCCGCACCTTCCGGTACGGCTACCTTGTTACGACTTCGTCCCAATCGCTGGTCCCACCTTCGACGGCTCC